>NZ_CP039727.1:0-30000 GCF_005154805.1 Bacillus sp. S3 | reverse complement strand
AATTATCCGGTATTAGCTCCGGTTTCCCGAAGTTATCCCAGTCTTACAGGCAGGTTGCCCACGTGTTACTCACCCGTCCGCCGCTAACCAACAGGAGCAAGCTCCCATTGATTCGCTCGACTTGCATGTATTAGGCACGCCGCCAGCGTTCGTCCTGAGCCAGGATCAAACTCTCCAAAAAAGTTGAGTTGATTAGCTCATAATTTAAAACGTTGGCTTAGTTTCTATAGAAAAAACTAATAATTTATTGTTTGTTGACGTTTTTTTGTTTGTTTAGTTTTCAAAGAACAAATACCATTGTCGCTCAAAGACGACTTTATTATCATATCAAGTTATCAACCAAAAGTCAATAACTTTTTTTAATCAAGCCATCGCGTCTTAGTGGCGACTTTTAATATATTAAATCATTTTACACGTATGGTCAATACCTTTTTTGAAAATTGTTTTAGAAAAAAGAAAAACCGCTGTTTACAGCGGCCTGTTCCTTTTAGATCACCCATTGTTGAATGGCTACTAATGCAAATAAACCCGGAATACCTAAGAAACCCGAAACGGCTGATGTTGCAAAATTGATGGGAACATGGATTCCGTACCTATTGCCGGCTACATTTAAGAAAAATAATAGGAGTGCCCCAATTAAAAATTTTATGGAAGCTTGGCCGACAAATCGGGCAGGCTTAAACTGCGCCCCAGAGAATAACAATAAAAGGATTAGTCCTCCTAAAATAGATATAACGAAAATTGGTTCCAAAAAAGCTAACCCCCTTCTAAAGTCCCTTTACTGACACTATATGTACAAGTCAGGAAGAATAGACCTATGGAAGAGGACTAGCTTTTTTACTTATCTTATTAAAGTGACATTGCGCTGCTTTGCTTCTCTTAATAGAAAAATATATTTGGCTTCCGCTACTTTTGTTTGACAAACGACTTCATTGGAAGGATCGAAGCTTTTTTCCAAAAGCAGTTTTTCTTGCTGCCAATGATCTCTATATCGGTTGAGCTGTGTTAACAGCTTTTCATCATATTCTTTTCGAAGCCGTCCTTTTCGCCGAAAAAACATCATCCATTCCTCCGGTCTATAATTCTCGTCGTCCTTCTAGGGCTTTGGATAAGGTTACCTCGTCAGCATACTCAAGATCTCCGCCAACCGGCAATCCATGAGCAATTCTCGTTGTCTTAATTCCTGAAGGTCTTAACAAACGGGAGATATACATGGCTGTTGCTTCACCCTCTATATTAGGGTTGGTTGCGAGGATCACTTCCTGGACGGTTTCATCCTGGAGCCGCTTAAGCAAATCAGGAATATTTATATCTTCAGGGCCAATCCCATCCATCGGAGAAATTGCCCCATGCAGGACATGGTACAATCCATGGAATTCTTTCATCTTTTCCATCGCAATGACATCCTTTGGATCTTGAACGACACAAATGATCGCCTTATCCCGGCTCTGATCTTCGCATATATAGCATGGGTCTTGATCAGTGATATGGCCGCAGACAGAACAGTAGGTAAGATTCCGTTTTGCATTGACAAGTGCTTTTGCAAAATCAAGCACCGTATCTTCTTTCATACTTAAGACATAAAAAGCCAGACGTGAAGCTGTCTTCGGACCAATACCCGGCAGCTTCATAAAACTGTCAATCAGCTTAGAAATTGGTTCAGGATAATGCATTTATATTTTTCCCCTCTAAGGGTGCTAACACCCGGTTATACCTTTTTAAAAGACTAAAAAAGTATATGATTTTTGACTTTGAGAATTGTCCAGCTTCAGCGCCCTAGCGGCTAGTGTCCTTCGCTCTCCGCCCTACGATAAGTCAACATCGATTCGCCTCCGGCTCTTCGTGTTTCCTTTATCTCAGTTGGAGCGCTCCACAAGGAAAGCTTCGGCAGCATAGGCATCGCACGAAGAAAAAGCGTTAGCTTTTTCGAGGAGACCATACACCGCTGACCAGGGCGCTTCCGCTTTTCTTATTAAAACGGCAGGTTCATTCCTTTTGTAAACTGCCCCATTGTATTGTTGGTTAACTCTTCTGCTTTTTTAAGGGCATCGTTTGTTGCAGCAAGGACAAGGTCCTGCAGCATTTCAATATCATCAGGATCCACTGCTTCAGGTTTAATTTGTACATCTACCACTTCTTTATGACCGGTTACAATTACTTTTACCATGCCGCCGCCAGCCGTTCCTTCAATTTTCTCTTCACCTAATTGTTCCTGTGCTTCTGCCATTTTCTTTTGCATTTTTTGCATTTGCTTCATCATATTTTGCATATTTCCACCGCCACGCATCATTACGTCATACCTCCAATTATTTTTTAGTCAACTATTTCCACAAATTCATCGCCAAATAATTTCTTAGCTTCAGTTATATGTGGTTCTTCTTCCTTAGTCGGCCCGCTAAATTCTCCTTCTTCGCCGTGCTGGCTGTTTAGGAAACTTTCGCGAATAGGCAGCCATTGATCCTCAGGGACACCTAAAATGGAAAATCGTTTGCCGGCTAATTTATATAAAGCAGCAATGACTGCATCGAGAAAATCGCTGCGGCTCATTGCCATTTGGCAAATCATTTCGTGTTTGAATTTAATGATAAAAGCATCGGCTGAAGCGGCAATCGGTTCGGCATCATTTAACAGGGCGGCCTGCGACTTCAAAAGCCCATCCCTCATTTCAGCCCAATTTGATTTAATAAGATTTAAATCGCTCTTTGTTGCCTGCTTTAGCACTTCATTTATTTTTCCAACTGCCGGCTGGAATGCCTTTTTCGACGATCTTTGGGCCGGCTTTTGCGGCTGTGATGCCGCTTCTTGTACTGCTGCTGGTGCCACTCCGTTTTCCTTTAAGTGCTGCAGCTCCGACTCCAGCTGTTCAATTCTTGTTAGTAGTTGCTCTATATGGGCCGGCTCTGACGGAGTTACTTGTTTTACTTCTAATTGGCAAAGCTTAACAATGGCCACTTCAAGGAAAACTCTTGGATGGTTTGTCCAGCGCATTTCTTGCTGTGTCTTATTTAACAGGTCAATAAGCTGGTAGATTTGTTCTGTCGAAATAGCCTCCGCCATCTCACGAAACTCATCATCAAGCATGACTCGTTCTAGTGATTCTTCGAGATTTGGGGCCGTTTTATAAAGCAGCATATCACGGTAAAATAAAATCAAATCCTCAATGAATCTCGCTGGATCTTTTCCATGATATAAAAGCTCATCCAATGCTTCTAAACCATTTGCCACTTCACCCTCTTGAAAGGCTTGTGCTAATTTGTTCAGGAACCCTTGCGATACAGAACCTGTGACGGTTAATGCATCTTCTACAGTGACATGATCCTCGCTGTAAGAAATCGCCTGATCTAATAAACTTAACGCGTCCCGCATACCGCCTTCCGCTGCACGTGCAATCATTTGCAAGGCACGATCCTCACAGTCGACACCCGTTTCATCTACAATTAATTTCATCCGCTTGACAATGGATCCTGCGGTAATCCGTCTAAAGTCGAAACGCTGACATCTTGAAATAATCGTTAATGGGATTTTGTGAGGTTCTGTTGTGGCCAGAATAAAAATAACATGTTTCGGCGGTTCTTCCAACGTTTTTAATAAAGCATTAAAGGCACTAATGGATAGCATATGCACTTCATCGATGATGTAGACCTTGTAGTCTACGGCAGTTGGAGCAAATTTGACCTTGTCGAGAACATCCCGCATTTCTTCCACTCGAGAGTTAGAAGCAGCATCAAATTCTAACACATCTGGTATTGTACCGTTGGTAATTCCCCGGCATGCCGCACATTCATTACAGGGTTCAGAAACCGGTGCACGCTCACAGTTGATTGCCTTGGCTAATATTTTTGCCGCACTCGTTTTACCTGTCCCTCTTGGCCCGGAAAAAAGATAGGCATGGGAGATTTTTTGTTGAAGCAGGGCGTTTTGCAATGTCTTGGTCACATGTTCTTGTCCTACTACATCAATAAATTCTTGAGGCCGCCAAACACGATATAAAGCTTGATAAGCCAATTGACACCGCCCCCTTCAATTTTTTTCATCTCATCTATTATAACGTATCTCAATTCTTTTTTACAAAAAGAATAACAAAAAACTCACCCCAAATCTGAGATGAGTTATTTTATGTACTATAACTGCCGTGCACCTTCCTTCGACTGACGTCCATAAGCGTTACTTAAGCAGTTAGCTCGGCCCAGGCAACCCTGCGGCACATGGGAGCGTCCACTTAATGCTGCTTCCTTCCGGACCTGACATGGTTCATGGATTCCCATTGCGCAGGACCAGGGCGTCAACACCACTTACTTAAGGCAGACCCTACAGACGATCAGCCTCAGGAAGGGATTCAGTCTCGCTAGAGCGGATTGCGAGTACAGGGCACCGCTACCTCCCCACCTAGCACGGCAAAATTGATACCAAATTTTTAGTGCGTCCTTATCTGACGCCTCTTTATAATACAACCATTCCTGAAAAAAAGCAATCTTTATCAGTTGTAAATTATTGTAAGTTGTCTGATGGAGTTTGGTTTCTTTTTTGCTTCTCCATTTTTTTTCTATCCCTTATTTTCCGAAAAAAATCTGAGAGCATTTGACCGCACTGTGATTCTAATACACCCTTTGTTACCTCGCATTGGTGATTGAAGCGTGAATCCTGCAAGAGATTCATGAGGGTGCCGGCACAGCCTCCTTTTGGATCAACAGCACCGTAGACGACTCTTTTAACCCTTGATAAAATAATCGCTCCGGAACACATTGGGCATGGCTCTAGTGTAACATATAAAGTGGATTCCTCGAGCCGCCATGACCCAATCTCCCTGCACGCTTGATCGATGGCCAGCAGTTCAGCATGCGCGATCGCGTTTTGGTCGCTTTCCCGTAAATTATGGGCCCGGGAAATAATTTCACCGTCGATCACCAATACTGCACCGATTGGCACCTCATTTAATTCCTCTGCCTTTTTCGCTTCCTCTATTGCTTCTCTCATAAAATATTCGTCTTGGTTATAATCAACTTCCATGTTAAAACCGCCTTTACAAACCCTAATAGGATAAAAACCCCTGTACCATTCCAAAATAAACAAGAAGGAGGGAGGCAAATGAATGATACCCGCCCTGCGCTCTTAATTATTGACATGATTAACAACTTTGATTTTTCTCATGGCCCCATTCTTGCCAAAAAGGCCCGGCAAATTGCGGCGCCGATCAAATTTTTAAAAAATCAATTTAATAAGCAAAAGCTGCCAGTCATTTTCGTCAATGACCATTATAATTTATGGCTGGCTGATTTTCATAAAATTATTGACTTTTGCCGCAATGAAGACAGCCTGCCTGTCTTTGAACAATTACTGCCGGAAGCCAATGATTACTTTTTAATCAAGCCAAAGCATTCTGCCTTTTATGGCACAGCCTTAAACACCCTGCTTCATCAGCTAAAAGTTAATACGCTCCTACTCACAGGAATTGCCGGTAATATTTGTGTATTATTTTCGGCAAATGATGCCTATATGCGAGAATATCAGCTGATGGTTCCCAAAGATTGCATTGCATCAGTAGCAGATGAGGATAATTTGTATGCCCTCATGATGATGGAAAACGTGCTTAAGGCGAACATTCAACCAAGTAATCACGAAATTTATCAATTACCTATCATGTATCCCTCCCCGCCCTCATAAAATAGCGGTAGCGCAGTTTACGGGGAGGGATATTGGATGCAAATCCATGTCATAAAGAGCAATGAAACATTAACGACGATTGCTAGATCCTATCATACAACCGTTCAAGATATTATTGAGGCAAATGAATTACCAAATCCAAATAATCTGGTTATCGGACAATCAATTGTCATTCCGATTATTGGTCATTTTTATTTCGTACAGCCGGGAGATTCTCTATTTTCCATTGCCAGGAAAGTGGGCGTCCCCTATCAGGAGCTTGCAAATATCAATCGCATCAACGTGAATCAGCCGCTGAATGTCGGGCTTCGTCTCTATATACCTCAGGGAAAAAAAAGGAGTGCCGAGTTTAATGCATACGTTGAACCGCGCGGCACTACGGTCGCCCCAGTATTAGAAAGCAGCGCCCGTGAGGCCGCACCATATCTGACCTACTTGGCTCCGTTCAGTTTTCAGGCACTGCGTGATGGCGGTTTGAAAGAGCCCTTATTGAATAATTTCCCTGCGATTGCTAAGGCCAACCGCAACGTCTTAATGATGGTGATTAACAACCAGGAGAATGATCAATTTAGCGATGAACTCGGCCGCATTCTCTTAAATGATACGGCCATCCAAAATAAATTTATCAATAATATTGTTGTAACAGCAAAAAAATATGGATTCCGCGATATTCATTTTGACTTTGAGTTTTTACGCCCTGCCGACCGCGAGGCCTACAATAATTTTTTACGAAAGGCGAAACAGCGCTTTAAGAGTGAAGGCTGGCTGATGTCGACTGCGCTTGCCCCCAAAACAAGTGCAACGCAAAAAGGAAAATGGTATGAAGGCCATGATTATAAAGCTCACGGCGAAATCTCGGACTTTGTCGTGATCATGACGTATGAATGGGGCTATAGCGGCGGCCCTGCGATGGCAGTTTCTCCTATTGATCCAGTCAGAAAGGTATTGGAATACGCTATTACCGAAATGCCATCGAACAAAATTCTCATGGGTCAAAATCTTTATGGCTATGATTGGACACTTCCATTCGTTCAAGGGACCGTAGCCAAGGCCGTAAGCCCCCAGCAAGCCATCCAGCTGGCAGCAAAACACAATGTCCCTATTCAATATGATACGAAAGCACAGGCACCCTTTTTCAAATATAGCGATGCTGGTAAACAACACGAGGTTTGGTTTGAGGATGCCCGCTCTATTCAGGCCAAGTTTGACTTAATTAAAGAGCTGAATATCAGGGGGATGAGCTATTGGAAGCTTGGGTTGGCCTTCCCGCAAAACTGGCTGCTCATCGTCGATAATTTCAATGTGACAAAAAGGGGAACATAAAGAAAATCCGCCGATTGGCGAGCCGTTAGGCGAAGACAGAGGCACAGTTGCCCATATGCCTGATAAGAAAGTTACACTATCTTATCGGCTAAAATATTTTAACGACAAAAACTGCCGAGTTTCGGCAGTTTTTTCATATTTTTGCCACGAACTTCACTTCTACTAAATTTTCCATATCCATTCCTGTAGTGGATTGTGATAAAATATCATTTGTGTCTTAGTTTTAGATATATAAATAAAATAATTGAACCAATGTAATCCGGTTAATCATAGAGAGTGCAGGGAGCTACAAAGGAGGACTTTATAATGGGGGATACACCCTTTATTACCGTTGAAGGGCCGATTGGTGTGGGAAAAACATCGCTCGCAAAAGCCATTTCAGAACAGTTTCAGTTTGCTTTATTAAAAGAGATTGTTGACGAAAATCCATTCTTAGGAAAATTTTATGACAACATTGAGGAATGGAGTTTTCAAACGGAGATGTTTTTTCTCTGCAATCGCTTTAAACAATTAGGGGATATCAATACCCATTACTTAAGCCAGAACAAGTCAGTTGTCGCAGACTATCATATTTTTAAAAACTTGATATTTGCTACTCGGACCCTAAATGAGGATGAATACAAAAAATATTATAAAATTTATCAAATCCTGACTGAAGATATGCCAAAGCCCAATGTCATTATTTATTTGAATGCAAGTTTAGATACACTATTAAAGAGAATTAAAATTAGAGGGCGCGAAGTCGAGAAAAACATCAGCCCGTTATATTTAGAGCAGCTTTCAATGGACTATGAAAATACAATGGCGGCTTTTGAAAAAGAACATCCAGAAATCCCTGTTCTCCGCTTTAGCGGTGATGAGCTGGATTTTGTAAAAAGTGAACAGGATTTAAATCATATCTTTGAGAAATTAGCAGCGAGATTGAAACAAACAGCTGGACCAACATATAGAACAGGGGGATGTTCGTGAGTATCGTTATTGGTGGTATGATTGGACTCGGAAAAACAAGTGTAGCCGACACATTGAGTGCACACTTTAAAAATAAAGGGATTGAAAGTAAGGTATTTTATGAGGCGGTCGATGATAATCCCATTCTTCCGCTCTATTATGAGTTGACACCGGAGGAGTTAGATGCACGGAGAATTCCTTTCCTGCTGCAGTTATTTTTCCTAAATAAACGCTTCAAGACAGTGAAAGATTGTATCAATTGGCGTGAACCGATTTACACGATTCAAGACCGCTCGATTTATGAGGATTGGTATTTTGCTTATGTGAATAAAAACTTAGGCAGAATCTCTCAACTGGAGTTCAAAATTTATGAAGATCTCGTTGATAACATGTTGGAAGAACTGAATGAGCTGCCAAAAAAGGCTCCTGATTTAATGGTGTATTTAAAAGGTTCGTTTGATACCGTTATTGACCGGATTATGGCCCGCGGCCGAAGCTTTGAAATTAACCCGGAATTAAAGGAGTACTACTTCGAAGTGTGGAAGGGTTACGATGAATGGGTCATGGATCAATATAATGCGAGTGAAGTACTCGTGATTGATATGGATACGACTGATGTGGTAAAAAGCAAAGAGGATTCCTTGAGAGTCTGCCGTGATGTAGAAGATAAATTAAATGAAATACTGAACAGAACCAAGACACCTAGTTTTTAATAGGTGTTTTTGTTTATAAAAAAAATCCGTTACATCGAATGTAACGGATTTTATCTCCAGTTTTTATGCGCGATTGTAAATATAGATGGCGGAGGAAGAGGGATTCGAACCCCCGCGCGGTTTAACCCGCCTGTCGGTTTTCAAGACCGATCCCTTCAGCCGGACTTGGGTATTCCTCCGTATCGACAAAATGTAATTTATCATATATTTCATACTGTGTCAAACATATTTATATAAAATACCGGACGGAGAAGAAATCCGTCCGGAATTTTATATTTTTACAGTGTTATGACCTCACGGCCGCCCATATAAGGACGTAGTACAGTTGGAATGACGACACTGCCGTCCTCCTGCTGGTAGTTTTCTAAAATGGCGGCGACCGTGCGGCCAATCGCAAGGCCAGATCCGTTTAATGTATGCACATGCTCTGGCTTCGCTTTATTGTCGCGGCGGAAGCGGATATTGGCACGGCGTGCTTGGAATGCCTCGAAATTACTGCAAGAAGAAATCTCACGGTAGGTTTCGTAGCTTGGGATCCACACCTCAATATCGTACTTTTTCGCTGCCGTAAAGCCAAGGTCACCGGTGCACATGCTTAAAACGCGGTATGGCAGCTCAAGCAATTGCAATACCCGCTCGGCATCATGTGTCAGTTTCTCAAGCTCCTCATATGAATCTTCCGGCTTCACAAACTTAACAAGCTCAACCTTATTGAATTGGTGCTGACGGATCAGTCCCCTTGTATCACGACCTGCTGAGCCCGCCTCAGAACGGAAGCACGCGCTGTAGGCAGCAAACTTGATTGGCAGTTCCTCGCCGCTTAATATTTCATCACGGTGATAGTTGGTAACAGGCACCTCAGCAGTAGGGATGAGGAAATAATCTTCGCTATCGATTAAAAAGGCATCCTCTTCAAACTTTGGCAATTGGCCTGTGCCGGTCATGCTAGTGCGGTTGACCATATATGGCGGCAGGATTTCCGTATAGCCATGTTCATCGACATGAAGGTCAAGCATGAAACTCATTAACGCACGCTCTAAACGGGCCCCCAGCCCTTTATAAAAGACAAATCGGCTGCCGGTAACCTTACCTGCCCGTTCAAAGTCAAGGATCCCTAATTGGTCAGCAAGGTCCCAGTGCGGCTTCGCTTCAAATCCAAACTCACGTACTTGGCCCCATTTTCGAATCTCAACATTTTCATCCTCTGTTTCCCCGATCGGAACACTTTCATGCGGGATATTGGGAATGCTAAGCAGTAAATTGTCTAGAACTTCTTCTACCGCGCGGAGCTCGTCATCAAGCACTTTAATTTGATCGCCTACCTCACGCATTTCTTTAATTAAATGATCGGCATCCTGCTTCTCACGTTTTAATGCGGCAACCTGCTGGGAAACCTCATTCTTTTTGCTTTTTAATTTTTCAGTTTCAACAATTAACTCGCGTCTTTTTTGATCAAGCTCCTCAAACCGGCCTAAATCTGTTAAATCCTCACCGCGATGTTGCAGCTTTTCTTTTACTTCGGCAAAATTAGCCCTTAATACTTTAATATCCAGCATGTTTAGACACTCCCTTTTCTTTTATAAAATAGACTCTGCTAAGCATGGCTGTTGATTTCCGCTACAGCCGCGAGCGGTTCGCGGGGCGGGCGGTGAGCCTCCTCGGCGCTAAAGCGCCTGTGGGGTCTCACCTGTCCCGCTGCTCCCGCAGGAGTCTCGCGGCTTCCGCTCCAATCAACAGTGGTTCAAAATCAACAATAAACTTTAACAGAGCCATAAAATAAAAAACTCCCGCCCCAAATACAGGGACGAGAGTTAGTCGCGATACCACCCTGGTTGACAGCCAATGCTGCCCACCTCAAAAAAAATGTAACGGTTTCTACCGAAAGTACTTACTTACCTCTGAAATGGAGGTGTTCCATACCTTGCTCGAGGATGGATTCACAAGTTTCACCCGCCGGTTCACACCTGCCACCGGCTCTCTTTTGGAGTGATGTTCCTGTTACTAGTTCCTCTCATTGCTTTTAGCATTATAGTTTTGTTTAATAATTTACTATAATTATTAGCAATTTGCAACAACCTTATACAAATTGTTGTGCTTTTGCTTCCTTCACCATCTCGACGAAGTAGGCGGATACTTAATTAAAACCATCCCTTAACAGCTGAGGCAATTCCGTGCCAGACATCACCAAAGAAATGACCGATTCCACGCATCATCAGAACAAACCAGTTTGCCTTCTCTACATCTTGTGCAGCAATGACATCCACCTGTGCTTGTCCATTCCCTGTAATGAAGCTGACCTTTTCACCGTTTTTCGGTTCAATGGTTAAAGTGCCGACCTTTTCACCTTTTTTAATTGGTGCCGTTAACTCGCCATTTTTGTTGATTTTCTTTTTATCCAGTACTAAGACTGGTTTATAATTTTCTTTTTCGCCATTGTGAACGACCATTTCAACGGCAGATTTCGTATAAATCTTTACTTGATCCTCTTTTCCTTTGATGACTGGGATTGTTTTATGCCCCTTCACTTGGTAGTGTTTTGGAACAAGCTCTTCTTTTGAGTAGTTACTGAAGGCATAATCCAACATCTTTCTCGTTTCATCAAAGCGTGCTTTATACCCGCCTTTTCCGCTGGAGTCCTTCGCATTTTGAACTACTGTAATAAATCTTTTTCCATCACGGGAAGCCGTACCTGTAAAACAATAGCCGGCAAAATCTGTTGTCCCGGTTTTAAGCCCGTCCATGCCTTGATAGCCAAAATCTAACTCCGGCAGCATCCAGTTCCAGTTGATCATTTCAATTCTATCTTCTGTGCCTTCACGGAATGTTTTCTTCGGGGTGCTCGCTGTTTTCAATACATCTGGGAAATCATTAATCAGATGTAACGCAAGTGTAGCAACAGCCCGGGAGGACATGACATTTTCTTCTTCAGCGCCAGTTCCTTGCGGGTGCTCCCCTTTGTAATCACGATTATTTAACCCTGTTGAGTTGACGAATTTATAATCCTTCAACCCTAACTTAGTTCCTTTATCATTCATCATTTTTACAAAATTTGTTTCTGAACCGCCAATTACCTCAGCAATGGCAATGGTCGCAGCATTTGCAGAGTAAATCGCCATTGCTTCATATAATTCACGTACTGTATATTTACCGTCAGCCCGTAACGGGACGTTTGAAAGATCACGATTTTGGGAAATTTTATAGACGAGGTCACTAGGTGTATATTCTCGGTCCCATTTCACTTTACCCTTTTTAACTGCCTCTAATAAAAGATATTCTGTCATCATTTTTGTCATACTAGCAATTCCTAGTACACTGTCTGCATTCTTTTCATATAAAACCTTACCTGTTTCTCCGTCAACCAATATGGCCCCATCTGCATTCACATTTAATGCCGCTTCTGCCTTTGCTGTACTTGCTCCGGCAAATAGGCTGATAAACATGACGAGTGCCAGCGCACTAGCAACGCACTTCTGATAAAAATGTTTATTCACTTTATAGCCCTCCAACGTTTTATTACACCTTGGTTATTTTAACATAACTGCCTAGTAAATCATAGGCGGAGCATAGCACCATCTTATGATAAATTTTGCTTGTTTTGCTTCTTCACTTAGGACCTTTTTCACATGGCAGCCGCTTTTTTACGCAAAAAAACAGAGAGGCAGCCGCCTCTCTGTTTCAACGTATCAAAGTGAATAATTAGGTGCCTCTTTTGTAATTTGAACATCGTGCGGGTGACTTTCTTTAAGGCCAGCACCTGTCATTTTAATAAATTGTGCCTGGGTCCGTAATGCCTCAAGATCCTTTGTACCGCAATAACCCATTCCTGAACGTATGCCGCCAATTAATTGATAGATGGTCTCTGCTAATGGCCCTTTATAAGGGATGCGGCCTTCAATTCCTTCCGGTACAAACTTTTTATTATCCTCTTGGAAATATCGATCTTTTGAACCTTTTTCCATTGCGGCAACTGACCCCATGCCGCGATATACCTTAAAGCGGCGTCCTTGGAATATTTCCGTCTCTCCAGGGCTCTCAGTAACCCCGGCTAACAAGCTGCCCAGCATAACGGCATGTCCGCCTGCTGCCAGCGCCTTAACGATATCCCCTGAGTATTTGATGCCGCCGTCAGCAATAATCGTTTTTCCATGCTTCCGTGCTTCTGTTGCGCAGTCATAGACGGCTGTAATTTGCGGTACACCAACGCCGGCAACAACCCGTGTTGTGCAAATAGAACCAGGTCCAATTCCTACCTTCACGACATCAGCCCCTGCTTCAAACAGGTCTTTGGTTGCTTCAGCGGTTGCCACATTGCCGGCAACAATTGTTACCTGAGGAAATGCTGTTTTAAGTTCCTTGACTGTATCAAGAACACCTTTTGAATGTCCGTGAGCAGTATCAACAACAAGGACATCCACATTAGCCGCTACAAGCGCCTCAGCGCGTTTCATCGTATCTTTTGTTACTCCAACGGCAGCCCCTGCTAATAAGCGGCCTTGGCTGTCTTTTGCAGAGTGAGGAAATTCAATTACTTTTTCAATATCCTTAATCGTAATTAATCCTTTCAACACACCTTCATCATTAACAAGCGGCAATTTTTCAATTTTATATTTCTGAAGGATTTCTTCCGCCTCTTTTAATGTCGTACCAACTGGTGCCGTTACCAGGTTTTCCTTTGTCATGACATCAGAAATTTTAAATGAATAATCTTGATCTTGGATGAAGCGAAGATCTCTGTTCGTGATGATTCCGACAAGCTTCTGTTCCTCCAAATTATTAACAATCGGCACACCGGAAATGCGATATTTTCCCATTAAATGTTCCGCATCAAATACTTGGTGCTCTGGAGTTAAAAAGAATGGGTCGGTAATAACCCCGCTTTCAGACCTTTTAACCTTTTCAACCTGTTCAGCCTGCTGCTCAATGGTCATATTTTTATGGATAATCCCTAAACCGCCTTGGCGGGCAATGGCAATTGCCATTTCTGATTGGGTCACGGTGTCCATCCCGGCACTAATAATTGGAATATTAAGCTTTACACTTGGCGATAATTCCACCTGAAGACTTACATCTCTTGGCAGTACCTCGGATTTACCAGGAATCAATAAAACATCATCAAACGTTAAACCCTCTTTAGAAAATTTACTTTCCCACACTTTAACGGCCTCCCATAAAAAACTTATATTGTTAACACACAACATCTATCATAAAAATACAAATAGAGAACCAACCTATCCTTATATAAGGCGGTGTGAGCAGAACCGGGATGCGCTTTATTCCCAGCGAATTTACGGCTTCTGTTCCTTTTCCATTTAAAAATATTATTTGTAGGTTATCAATTGGACAAAATACTGTCAAGGAATATAAATTAGTTTGATTCTTCTGAAAAAGGTGATCTCATTTTGCATATTGAATACAAAGGCTGGAAAAGCTTTAGCAGTTTCTTTTCGGCTGAGTACTGCCAGCGATATTTAAAGACTAGTTATCAAAAACTTAAGTTAGAAAATCCTGAACAAAAAAGCTACGAAAACGGCTATGCCTTTCTCTATTATCTCGAACATGGAAAAGTTTATTATGAACAAGCAGAAAAGTCCCCGTTAATTTTGCAACCAATTTTACTTTTTTATGGCCTTGTCCATTTAATTAAAGCATGTATATTAAGCACAGACCCTTTTTATCCGGAGACAACGGCTGTTTTGGCCCATGGTGTCTCCACAAGGAAAAGGAAAAAGCAAAATTATCTCTTTTTTCAGGATGAGGTTAAATTTCAAAAAAATGGCCTTTTCCCCTTCATGTCAGAAAAATTGTTTCACATGAAACAATTGGAAGGGGAAAAGGTGATCATGGAGGAATTACTACAGCTTATACCTGAACTTGATGAATTATTCATTTTACTTGAGGGAAAGCGTACGTTTGCAAAACTAACTTGGGATGAAAATCGCCTGATCATCCCTGAAACTGTCTTAGATTATTATCATATGACTGAAGATCGCTTTAAGGAGTATTTAACATCGAAGTTTATAAAGGGAGCTGAATTTTCAGGTGAAGGGCTAGGATTGGTATTGAATGATAACGAATCTATTGCTGTTTCACCATTAAAATTTCATCTAGAGGATGGTTTCACTGCCCTGCCGCTTATCAAAAATCACTTAATCGCCTTTCCTGAGCTGCTGATTCATTATTTACTGCTTTATAACTTAAGTATGATTGCCCGGTACGAAACAGAGTGGTGGAGTGAATTAACAAAAATGATGCCGAATCAGGATTATCCGTTTATTGCTTCGTTTTTAGACATTACGCTGACAAAAGGACCCTTTTTGATATACCAATATCTTTTGAAGTAAATGTGGCGGGGACCGAATTTCCTTGTTTGGGTCCCTTTCGCTTTCTATTTTTTTGAATTTCTAATTTACTTTCCACTTTTGGTGAATTACTTTCCTCTTTTCTAACTTTACTGTTCGGTTTAGTCAGTTTACTTTCCGCTTTTTGAGGTTTACTTTCCACTTTCATTTATTGGCATAAAAAAAGAGACAACCTATATGGGTTATCTCTTTTTTTGTGCCTGGCAACGTCCTACTCTCACAGGGGCGCATGCCCCAACTACCATCGGCGCTGAGAAGCTTAACTTCCGTGTTCGGTATGGGAACGGGTGTGACCTTCTCGCCATAGTTACCAGACTATTTATTTGAGGTTTCATTCCCTCAAAACTAGATAATGCGGAAGAAGTTTTTTGTAAAAACGAGTTCAACCACTTAAAAATGGTTAAGTCCTCGATCGATTAGTATCAGTCAGCTCCACATGTCGCCACGCTTCCACCTCTGACCTATCAACCTGATCATCTTTCAGGGATCTTACTAGCTTGACGCTATGGGAAATCTCATCTTGAGGGGGGCTTCATGCTTAGATGCTTTCAGCACTTATCCCGTCCGCACATAGCTACCCAGCGATGCCTTTGGCAAGACAACTGGTACACCAGCGGTGCGTCCATCCCGGTCCTCTCGTACTAAGGACAGCTCCTCTCAAATTTCCTGCGCCCACGACGGATAGGGACCGAACTGTCTCACGACGTTCTGAACCCAGCTCGCGTACCGCTTTAATGGGCGAACAGCCCAACCCTTGGGACCGACTACAGCCCCAGGATGCGATGAGCCGACATCGAGGTGCCAAACCTCCCCGTCGATGTGGACTCTTGGGGGAGATAAGCCTGTTATCCCCGGGGTAGCTTTTATCCGTTGAGCGATGGCCCTTCCATGCGGAACCACCGGATCACTAAGCCCGACTTTCGTCCCTGCTCGACTTGTAGGTCTCGCAGTCAAGCTCCCTTGTGCCTTTACACTCTACGAATGATTTCCAACCATTCTGAGGGAACCTTTGGGCGCCTCCGTTACTCTTTAGGAGGCGACCGCCCCAGTCAAACTGCCCACCTGACACTGTCTCCCACCCCGATCAGGGGTGCGGGTTAGAATTTCAATACAGCCAGGGTAGTATCCCACCGACGCCTCCACCGAAGCTAGCGCTCCGGCTTCTCAGGCTCCTACCTATCCTGTACAAGCTGTACCAAAATTCAATATCAGGCTACAGTAAAGCTCCACGGGGTCTTTCCGTCCTGTCGCGGGTAACCTGCATCTTCACAGGTACTATAATTTCACCGAGTCTCTCGTTGAGACAGTGCCCAGATCGTTACGCCTTTCGTGCGGGTCGGAACTTACCCGACAAGGAATTTCGCTACCTTAGGACCGTTATAGTTACGGCCGCCGTTTACTGGGGCTTCGATTCAGAGCTTCGCTTGCGCTAACCCCTCCTCTTAACCTTCCAGCACCGGGCAGGCGTCAGCCCCTATACTTCGCCTTGCGGCTTCGCAGAGACCTGTGTTTTTGCTAAACAGTCGCCTGGGCCTATTCACTGCGGCTCTTCAGGGCTATGAACCCTAAAGAGCACCCCTTCTCCCGAAGTTACGGGGTCATTTTGCCGAGTTCCTTAACGAGAGTTCTCTCGCTCACCTTAGGATTCTCTCCTCGCCTACCTGTGTCGGTTTGCGGTACGGGCACCTTGAATCTCGCTAGAGGCTTTTCTTGGCAGTGTGGAATCAGGAACTTCGGTACTAAATTTCCCTCGCTGTCACAGCTCAGCCTTCACGGTGAACGGATTTTCCTGTTCACCAGCCTAACTGCTTAGACGCGCATATCCAACAGCGCGCTTACCCTATCCTCCTGCGTCCCCCCATCACTCAAACGATTCATAGGTGGTACAGGAATATCAACCTGTTGTCCATCGCCTACGCCTTTCGGCCTCGGCTTAGGTCCCGACTAACCCTGAGCGGACGAGCCTTCCTCAGGAAACCTTAGGCATACGGTGGATGAGATTCTCACTCATCTTTCGCTACTCATACCGGCATTCTCACTTCTAAGCGCTCCACCAGTCCTTACGGTCTAGCTTCAACGCCCTTAGAACGCTCTCCTACCACTGACACCTAATGGTGTCAATCCACAGCTTCGGTGATACGTTTAGCCCCGGTACATTTTCGGCGCAGAGTCACTCGACCAGTGAGCTATTACGCACTCTTTAAATGGTGGCTGCTTCTAAGCCAACATCCTGGTTGTCTAAGCAACTCCACATCCTTTTCCACTTAACGTATACTTTGGGACCTTAGCTGGTGGTCTGGGCTGTTTCCCTTTCGACTACGGATCTTATCACTCGCAGTCTGACTCCCACGGATAAGTCTTTGGCATTCGGAGTTTGTCTGAATTCGGTAACCCGATGAGGGCCCCTAGTCCAAACAGTGCTCTACCTCCAAGACTCTAACAACGTGAGGCTAGCCCTAAAGCTATTTCGGAGAGAACCAGCTATCTCCAAGTTCGATTGGAATTTCTCCGCTACCCACACCTCATCCCCGCACTTTTCAACGTGCGTGGGTTCGGGCCTCCATCCAGTGTTACCTGGACTTCACCCTGGACATGGGTAGATCACCTGGTTTCGGGTCTACGACCACATACTCAAACGCCCTATTCAGACTCGCTTTCGCTGCGGCTCCGTCTCTTCAACTTAACCTTGCATGGGATCGTAACTCGCCGGTTCATTCTACAAAAGGCACGCCATCACCCATAAACGGGCTCTGACTACTTGTAGGCACACGGTTTCAGGAACTATTTCACTCCCCTTCCGGGGTGCTTTTCACCTTTCCCTCACGGTACTGGTTCACTATCGGTCACTAGGGAGTATTTAGCCTTGGGAGATGGTCCTCCCTGCTTCCGACCGGATTTCACGTGTCCGGCCGTACTCAGGATCCACTCAGGAGGGAACGAAGTTTCAACTACAGGGCTTTTACCTTCTCTGGCTGACCTTTCCAGGTCGCTTCATTTACCCCGTTCCTTTGTAACTCCATGTTGAGTGTCCTACAACCCCAAGAGGCAAGCCTCTTGGTTTGGGCTATGTCCCGTTTCGCTCGCCGCTACTCAGGGAATCGCGTTTGCTTTCTCTTCCTCCGGGTACTTAGATGTTTCAGTTCCCCGGGTATGCCTTCTATACCCTATGTATTCAGGTAAAGATACTGTTCCATTACGAACAGCGGGTTTCCCCATTCGGAAATCTCCGGATCAAAGCTTACTTACAGCTCCCCGAAGCATATCGGTGTTAGTCCCGTCCTTCATCGGCTCCTAGTGCCAAGGCATTCACCGTGCGCCCTTTCTAACTTAACCTAAAAAGGTTTATAACTCTTATTCAATAAGAGAGAAAAACTAAAATGGCGATTACTCGATGTTTACTTTGCTTCTTCTTACGATTATCTAGTTTTCAAGGAACAAATTGGTGGAGCCTAGCGGGATCGAACCGCTGACCTCCTGCGTGCAAAGCAGGCGCTCTCCCAGCTGAGCTAAGGCCCCGTTATGAAGTATGGTGGGCCTAAATGGACTCGAACCATCGACCTCACGCTTATCAGGCGTGCGCTCTAACCAGCTGAGCTATAGGCCCCCACAACGAATATAAAATGAGAATTTGCACTCTCAAAACTAAACAAACAAGAAACGTCAACCTTATTATCAGTCCGAAAGGACTGCATTATCCTTAGAAAGGAGGTGATCCAGCCGCACCTTCCGATACGGCTACCTTGTTACGACTTCACCCCAATCATCTGTCCCACCTTAGGCGGCTGGCTCCTTACGGTTACCCCACCGACTTCGGGTGTTACAAACTCTCGTGGTGTGACGGGCGGTGTGTACAAGGCCCGGGAACGTATTCACCGCGGCATGCTGATCCGCGATTACTAGCGATTCCGGCTTCATGCAGGCGAGTTGCAGCCTGCAATCCGAACTGAGAATGGTTTTATGGGATTGGCTAAACCTTGCGGTCTCGCAGCCCTTTGTACCATCCATTGTAGCACGTGTGTAGCCCAGGTCATAAGGGGCATGATGATTTGACGTCATCCCCACCTTCCTCCGGTTTGTCACCGGCAGTCACCTTAGAGTGCCCAACTGAATGCTGGCAACTAAGATCAAGGGTTGCGCTCGTTGCGGGACTTAACCCAACATCTCACGACACGAGCTGACGACAACCATGCACCACCTGTCACTCTGTCCCCCGAAGGGGAACGTCCTATCTCTAGGAGTGTCAGAGGATGTCAAGACCTGGTAAGGTTCTTCGCGTTGCTTCGAATTAAACCACATGCTCCACCGCTTGTGCGGGCCCCCGTCAATTCCTTTGAGTTTCAGCCTTGCGGCCGTACTCCCCAGGCGGAGTGCTTAATGCGTTAGCTGCAGCACTAAAGGGCGGAAACCCTCTAACACTTAGCACTCATCGTTTACGGCGTGGACTACCAGGGTATCTAATCCTGTTTGCTCCCCACGCTTTCGCGCCTCAGCGTCAGTTACAGACCAGAAAGCCGCCTTCGCCACTGGTGTTCCTCCACATCTCTACGCATTTCACCGCTACACGTGGAATTCCGCTTTCCTCTTCTGCACTCAAGTCCCCCAGTTTCCAATGACCCTCCACGGTTGAGCCGTGGGCTTTCACATCAGACTTAAAGGACCGCCTGCGCGCGCTTTACGCCCAATAATTCCGGACAACGCTTGCCACCTACGTATTACCGCGGCTGCTGGCACGTAGTTAGCCGTGGCTTTCTGGTTAGGTACCGTCAAGGTACCGGCAGTTACTCCGATACTTGTTCTTCCCTAACAACAGAGCTTTACGACCCGAAGGCCTTCATCGCTCACGCGGCGTTGCTCCATCAGACTTTCGTCCATTGTGGAAGATTCCCTACTGCTGCCTCCCGTAGGAGTCTGGGCCGTGTCTCAGTCCCAGTGTGGCCGATCACCCTCTCAGGTCGGCTACGCATCGTCGCCTTGGTGAGCCGTTACCTCACCAACTAGCTAATGCGCCGCGGGCCCATCTGTAAGTGTCAGCCGAAACCGACTTTCAGCTTTTCCTCATGAGAGGAAAAGAATTATCCGGTATTAGCTCCGGTTTCCCGAAGTTATCCCAGTCTTACAGGCAGGTTGCCCACGTGTTACTCACCCGTCCGCCGCTAACCAACGGGAGCAAGCTCCCATTGATTCGCTCGACTTGCATGTATTAGG
This sequence comes from Bacillus sp. S3, assembly GCF_005154805.1. Classification (GTDB taxonomy): domain Bacteria; phylum Bacillota; class Bacilli; order Bacillales; family Cytobacillaceae; genus Neobacillus. The sequence goes on along the minus strand of NZ_CP039727.1, from coordinate 9,791 downwards.
CACGCCGCCAGCGTTCGTCCTGAGCCAGGATCAAACTCTCCAAAAAAGTTGAGTTGATTAGCTCATAAAATAAAACGTTGGCTTAGTTTCTATAGAAGAAACTAATAATTTATTGTTTGTTGACGTTTTTGTTTGTTTAGTTTTCAAAGGGCAATTTTCTCTATCGCTCGTTGGCGACTTAATAAATATATCACCCGTACCTAATAAAGTCAACACGTTTTTTATTTTTTTACTATAATAATCTTAAAAGCATTTGAAGAGCCTTAGAAAAAAAAAGAAGCACACGAAAGTATGCTTCTTCTCTCTTACTATTCTTCGCCCTCTGGCGTGGTTGGTTCTTGGTTTTCATCAATAGCGATTACTTCTTCATCACTATGTTCAGCTTCTTGTTCTTCTTCCTCTTTTTCAACCTTTGCGACGGTTGCCACAAATTCGTTTTCGCTTTCTTTCATACTAATCAGTTTAACACCTTGTGTATTCCGTCCCATTTTAGAAATACCGGCTACATCGATTCGAATAAGGACGCCGCCTGTGGTGATAAGCATAAGGTCTTCTTCACCTGTCACAGCTCTCATGGAGACGAGCTCACCGTTTTTCTCGGTGACATGGCAGGTCTTGATTCCTTTACCGCCACGTCCCTGAATGCGATATTCAACCGCAGGGGTACGCTTACCGTATCCATTTTTCGTAACAATCAGAATGTCGTTATCCTCTTCTAATACTTCCATACCAACAACTTCATCACCAGGGTCAAGGGTGATCCCTTTAACACCTGTTGCTGTTCGTCCCATCGAGCGTACATCAGTCTCAGGGAAGTGAATCAACATGCCCTTTTTTGTCCCGATAATCATGTGCTTGCTGCCGTCAGTTAGACGAACAGAGATTAATTCATCACCCTCACGCAAGCTCAAAGCAATTAGACCATTGTTCCGAATATTAGCAAACGATGTTAACGGAGACCGTTTAGAAATACCTTCTTTTGTTGTGAAGAACAATGACCAATCGTCAACAAAATCTTCGACAGGGATGATGGCGTTGACCCATTCTCCTTTTTCAATCCCAAGAAGGTTAATAATCGGTATTCCTTTCGCTGTACGGCTGAATTCTGGAACTTCGTATCCTTTCGAGCGATACACCTTTCCTTTGTTCGTAAAGAAGAGAATGGTATCGTGAGTTGATGTCGTAATGAGATGCTCAACAAAATCATCTTCATTTGTTCCCATACCCTGGATACCGCGTCCGCCTCGTCTTTGTGCACGATAAGTAGATACCGGAAGACGCTTAATGTAACCATTATGCGTCAAGGAAATGACGATATTTTCCTGAGGAATCAAATCCTCATCTTCTATATTTTCAAGCCCGCCGGTGACAATTTCCGTACGGCGTTTATCATTAAAACGTTCTTTTATTTCTAGCAATTCTTCACGAATAATTTCAAGAATTTTTTCCTCATCCGCTAAAATCGCCTTTAATTCAGCAATAAGCTTCATTAAGCCTTGGTACTCATCCTCAATTTTCTCGCGTTCCAATCCAGTTAAACGCTGCAGACGCATATCAAGAATGGCCTGTGCCTGCTTTTCTGAGAGGTTAAATTGTGTCATTAAACCTTCACGGGCAATATCCGTTGTCTGCGAGTTTCGAATAAGAGTAATGACGGCGTCTAAATTATCGAGGGCAATTCTTAAGCCTTCTAGAATATGAGCACGTGCTTCCGCTTTACGCAATTCAAACTCGGTTCTTCTGCGAATTACCACTATTTGGTGATCTAAGTAGTGAACTAAACATTGTTTAAGATTCAATACCTTCGGATGTCCATTAACAAGGGCTAATGTATTGATTCCGAAGCTAGTTTGCAATGCCGTCTGTTTATATAAATTATTTAAAAGCACATTGGCATTGGCATCCTTACGAACCTCGATGACAATCCGCATCCCTTTACGATCGGATTCATCCCTTAGGTCTGTAATGCCTTCAATCTTTTTATCGCGGGCTAATTCGGCAATTTTTTCAACTAATCTCGCTTTATTTACTTGATATGGCAATTCATTAACAATAATGACTTCTTTACCATTTGATTTTTGCTCGATTACTACCTTTGCCCGAAGTGTGATCGATCCTCTGCCAGTTTCGTAGGCTTTACGAATACCGCTCCGGCCCAGAATTAATCCACCTGTAGGAAAATCTGGACCAGGGATAATTTCCATTAACTCCGGAATTGTAATTTCAGGGTCACGTGAAATGGCTAAAACGCCTTCAATGACTTCCCCTAGCTGGTGCGGTGGTATATTTGTTGCCATCCCAACAGCAATCCCGGTCGTCCCGTTGACCAAGAGGTTTGGAAAACGCGCAGGCAGAACAACTGGCTCTCTTTCCTCACCATCGTAGTTATCTTGATAATCAATGGTATCTTTATTTAAATCTCTTAATAATTCCATTGAAATCTTCGACATTCTTGATTCTGTATAACGCATCGCTGCTGCACCGTCTCCATCGACAGAGCCGAAGTTCCCGTGGCCATCAACAAGCATATAGCGATAATTGAAATCCTGTGCCATTCGAACCATTGTTTCATAAACAGCAGAGTCACCATGTGGATGGTATTTACCAATTACATCCCCAACGATACGGGCAGACTTTTTATAAGGTTTATCCGCATGGATACCGAGGTCATGCATCGCATATAAAATACGGCGATGAACGGGTTTTAGCCCATCACGAACGTCTGGAAGGGCACGAGAAACAATAACACTCATCGCATAATCAAGAAAGGACGAGCGCATTTCCTGACTAATATTAATCTCTTTTATTTGAGGATTGGGTGTTTCAGACATATTGATTACCTCCCTCCGAAATGTTTTATATATCTAAATTCTTCACGTATTGTGCATTTTCTTCAATGAAGTTACGGCGCGGTTCTACCTTCTCCCCCATTAACATATCAAAGGTTTCGTCTGCTTCGATGGCATCTTCAAGACTTACCTGAAGCATACTTCTACTATCTGGATTCATTGTTGTATCCCATAATTGTTCAGGATTCATCTCACCTAAACCTTTATACCGTTGGATATTAGGTTTTGGCGCAGCTGGCAGCTCTGCAAAGATCCGCTCCAACTCTTTGTCATTATAAGCGTACTCAACTCGTTTGCCTTGCTGAACTTTATAAAGTGGCGGTTGAGCTATATAAATATAACCGGCTTCGATAATTTTCCTCATAAACCGGTAAAAGAACGTTAAGAGTAGTGTTCGAATATGAGCGCCATCAACATCTGCATCTGTCATAATAACGATTTTGTGATAACGAGCTTTAGCGATATCAAAATCTTCCCCGATTCCTGTGCCAATCGCGGTAATCATCGCCCTTACTTCATTATTCGAAAGAATTCTATCCAGACGAGCTTTTTCTACATTAAGAATTTTCCCCCGAAGCGGCAGAATGGCTTGAAAATGGCGATCACGGCCTTGCTTTGCTGATCCGCCGGCGGAATCTCCCTCAACAATAAACATTTCACTTTCCGCAGGATCCTTTGACGAACAGTCAGCCAATTTCCCTGGTAAACTGGAAACTTCCAGCGCACTTTTACGTCGCGTTAATTCCCTTGCTTTCTTAGCGGCAAGCCTTGCACGTGCTGCCATTAGGCCTTTATCAACGATTTTCCTGGCAACGGCTGGGTTTTCTAATAAGAACTTTTCAAATGTAGTTGAAAAAACAGTGTCAGTTATCGCTCTAACTTCTGAATTTCCCAGCTTTGTTTTGGTTTGCCCTTCAAATTGCGGGTCAGGGTGTTTGATTGAGACAATCGCTGTGATTCCCTCACGAACATCCTCCCCGGAAAGGTTTGTGTCATTTTCCTTTATGAGGCCATTTTTCCGGGCATAATCATTAATGACTCTTGTTAAAGCTGTTTTAAAGCCTGATTCATGTGTCCCGCCTTCATAGGTATGGATATTATTTGCAAAGGAGTATATGTTATCAGTATAGCCCTCGTTATATTGAAGAGCTGCTTCAACACTTATACCGTCTCGTTCTCCCTCAACGTAAATCGGCTCTTCATGAATAACCTCTTTCGTGCGGTTTAAATGTTCTACATACGATTTAATACCACCTTCATAGTGGTATTCATTGCGTTTATTTTCAACTCGCTTGTCTTCAATCGTAATTTTGATTCCGCGGTTAAGAAACGCCAGTTCACGAAGACGTGTCGCAAGAATGTCATATTCATATTCCAAAGTTTCAGTGAATATTTCACCGTCCGGCTTAAAATGGGTAATCGTCCCTGTGTGATCAGTTGTGCCAATCACTTCTAATTCTTTGACTACAGCGCCTCGTTCAAATTTGATGTAATGGATTTTACCATCACGATGAACATAGACCTCAAGTTCAGTGGAAAGGGCATTTACTACTGATGCACCAACCCCGTGAAGTCCGCCGGAAACCTTATAGCCGCCGCCGCCAAATTTTCCGCCGGCGTGAAGAACAGTCATAATGACTTCAACAGCCGGTCTGCCCATCTTTTCTTGAATATCAACCGGAATTCCCCGGCCATTATCCTTAACCGTGATACTGTTATCTTCTTCAATCAAGACATTAATTTCGTCACAGTGGCCTGCGAGTGCTTCATCAATACTGTTATCAACAATCTCCCAAACAAGATGATGAAGTCCTTTTCCACTGGTGGAGCCAATATACATACCAGGTCGTTTCCGAACTGCTTCAAGTCCTTCAAGAACTTGAATTTGATCCGCACCGTATGATTCTTCTACTGCCTTCTGTTCCAAAGTCATACTTGTTCACCTGCACCTTCTAACAATCTTATATAGCGTTCCATGCCAACTTTTAATATGGTAACTTGTTCAGAGAACCATCCCTGCCAATAAGGCGGTGTGAGCAGAGCTAGGCTTACCTTAATTCAATGTTTAAAATGTATATTTACTACTGAACCTATCTAACCAATACACTTTTGCGCCGCTCCGCCCCTTTTCCATAGAAAAATAGTTCAATACTGTCATTAGCTGATAAGAAATAAAAATAATTTATATAAATTCCTGTATATTCATTTGGCTTGAACGTTTTTTTAATGTTCCAGAAGCAATAGGGGATAAGTATATTTTGTCATATGTAATAATGACTGATTTAAAGGGGTTTTTGGACAAATTGGTAACCTTTCCTTTATGGTGCTGTAAGAACTCCTCAACTAGCAGAGATTGTTTAGCACTCTCTTTATCTAATATCGAAATAACGTCTTTCGCCCTAATGTTAAGATCTTCCCCGATGTGAATATACATAGTTCACCTCAATTAACCTTTCTATTGGCAGGCATAAGCGTCAAGTGAATCGAGTGTCAGAAGCAAGGCGTTTACACTTTTTGCATAACACCGGATTCAACGATAAAGGTGGACGCTTCCCTTAACGTCTGATGGTCAATCCCTTCCACACTTGTGGTCGTTACAAACGTTTGAACTTTACCTTGAATGGTATTGAGTAAATGGGATTGCCTGTAGTCATCTAATTCCGATAACACATCATCAAGGAGTAAAATGGGATATTCGCCAATTTCATTATGAATCAATTCGATCTCGGCAAGCTTGACTGAAAGGGCGGTTGTCCGCTGCTGCCCTTGAGATCCAAAGGTTTGAACATCCCGTCCATTAACAAAAAACAATAAATCGTCGCGATGAGGGCCGAATAAGGTTGTACCGCGTTCTATTTCCCTCAATCGAACCTTTGCAAATTTTTCTTCAAAGCTTGCTATCATCTTCGACAAATCTTGCTCTTCTAATACCTCTACAGATGGCTTATAGGTAATCTCAAGCGTTTCCAGACCTCTTGAAATCCCTTGATGGATTGGTTTCGCCCAATTTTCCAGGAGTTTAAGAAATTCAAACCGCCTTTTTACAATTTTCACGGCCATTTGAATAAATTGCTCTGTTAAAATTTCAAGCATCGTCATATCTGTTTGCTTCTTTATCTGCATCATTTTCAAATAATGATTACGTTGTTGAAGTATTTTTTGATATTGACTCATATCATGTAAATAAACGGGCGATACTTGCCCAATTTCCATATCAATAAACCGTCTTCGCACCTGCGGGCTCCCTTTAACAATGTTAAGGTCCTCAGGAGCAAACATGACGACATTCATATTCCCAACATATTGGCTTAATTTCTGCTGTTCAATATGGTTGCATTTTGCCTTCTTGCCCTTTTTGGAAATCAATAATTCCAAAGGTAAAGAGCTATGTTGTTTTTGAACCCTGCCTTCTATTCTAGCATACTCCATGTCCCAGCGAATAAGTTCTTTATCACTTGCGGTTCGATGCGATTTGGCCATCGCTAACACGTAAATGGATTCCATCACATTTGTTTTTCCTTGAGCATTTTCACCTAAGATGACATTTACTTTATTTTCAAATTCGACGAATAACTCTTCGTAATTCCGATAATTTTTCAGCGCTAACTTTTCAATATACATAAACACGACATCCTTTAGCTAGTCGGTTATCACAAACTCCCCAAAGCCAGCAATTTGAACTTTGTCACCGGCACGAAGTTTTCTTCCTCTTCTTTGATCCTGTTCACCATTAATATAAATGTCATGTTCACTTAAAAACCATTTTGCCATCCCGCCAGTTTGAATCACATCCGCCAGCTTTAAAAATTGACCTAATGTAATAAATTCAGTATCCAGCTTTACTTTTTCAGGCACAATCGTCACCCTCATTTCTAAAAATGGTCCCAATACTTTATTTTACTAAAAAATCCGGCAAGATACAAATAGAAAAGGGAAGCCCGTTAAACCTAAAGAAAGCCGCCATGAGCAGAAAGGCGGCTTTTCCTGGAAACTTTTTATTTAGTATGTTCTTACTGGCAAAATCAGCTGCAGGATTGTTTCGTCATGCAATGGACGGATGACAAATGGGCGCATGGCGCCGGTGAAACTCACCTTCACATCTGTTCCTTCTAATGCTTTAAGGGCGTCCATCATGTATTTTGCACTAAAGGATATTTTTAAATCTTCTCCCTCAATCGAGCTGCTTTGGATTTCTTCAACGACTTTTCCGACCTCTGGTGTATTGGAAGAGATTTCGATAGTGCCACTCTCAATAGTTGAAAACTTGACGACATTATTTCTTCCTTCACGAGCTAATAAAGACGCACGATCAATGGCTTGCAGGAATTCTTTTGTATTTACGGTAATATCCGTTTTACTTTCATTCGGAATTAATCTTGAAGTATCAGGATAATTTCCTTCTAATAACCTGGAGAAAAATAATAAGTGCTTTGCTTTAAATAAAATTTGATTTTCAGTAATGACGATGTCAATTAATTCATTAGAATCATCAATAATTTTGCTTAATTCATTCAAACTTTTTCCCGGAATGACAACATTATAGACTTCATGATTTTCAGTTTCGATTTTAGCCTTCCTTAGTGCAAGACGGTGGCTATCTGTTGCAATACAGGTTAATTCCTCATTCTCAATCCTCCAGTTTACACCTGTCAAGATGGGGCGTGTTTCTGAGGTGGACACAGCAAAATGAGTTTGTCGAATCATTGCTTTTAAAAGATCTGTCGCAATATGAAATTTATTGTTTTCTTCTATTTGCGGCAGATGTGGATATTCCTCTGCATCAAGGCCATTTAAGTTAAATTCAGACTTGCCGGAGCGAATGACAGTTTGCAGTGAGCCAAGAACTTCAATTTCAACTGAATCAGTCGGCAGCTTTTTAACAATTTCACTAAAGAATTTTGCCTGCAGAACGATTGCTCCTTGCTGCTTAATTTCAACGATTTCATCCCCAGCTTCCTCTTTTGGAATAAAAGACTCAATCGAAACATCCGAGTCACTTCCTGTTAAGGTTACCCCTTCAGTTGTGGCGACAATTTTGATCCCTGTTAGGATGGGTATGGTTGTTCTGGATGTGACAGCCTTCATAACATCTTGAACACTTTGAACAAGACGATCGCGTTGGATGATAAATTTCATCGAATAATCCTCCATTTTATGAATAGTTTTTTAAGCAGATACATATAATATTATTTTTTAAAAAAAAAGTAGAAGTACTAGTAGGGCCTGTTAGTATGTGGATAACTCCAATTTTTCAATAGAAACACAGCCTATCCACATGTGGACAGACTGTGTATAGAATCGTAGAAGTTATTCACAATCTTAACAACTAAAAGGCTTCGTGTATAGGGTCAAGTTTTCTTTATTCGTTACACCTTTAACAGCTCGTGCAGTTCTTTCACTTGCTTTTGCAGTTGTGAGTCCGTCTGCAGAAGCTTAGAGATTTTTTCATGTGCATGGATAACGGTTGTATGATCGCGTCCGCCAAACTCTTCTCCTATTTTAGGCAAAGAGTTGTCGGTTAATTCACGTGATAAATACATCGCAATTTGCCGCGGAAACGCAACAGATTTTGTCCGTTTTTTCGCCTTAAAGTCTTCTAGTTTAATGCTAAAAAGCTCTCCGACCGTCTTTTGAATTTCATGGATTGTGATGACCTTAGGCTTTGAGCTTGGAATGATATCCTTTAATGCCTCAGCAGCAAGGTCTGCATTAATATCTTTATTTATTAAAGAAGAGTAAGCGACAACACGAATAAGGGCACCCTCAAGTTCGCGGATGTTGGAATCAATTTGATTCGCAATATAGAGCATTACTTCATTTGGTATATCTAAACCTTCTGCCTTTGCTTTCTTGCGAAGGATAGCAATTCTAGTTTCTAAATCCGGCGGCGTAATATCGGTAATTAGGCCCCACTCAAACCGTGACCGCAGCCGGTCTTCTAATGTCGGAATCTCTCGCGGCGGCCGGTCACTCGAGATAATAATTTGCTTGCTTTCCTCATGCAGTGCATTAAATGTATGGAAAAATTCTTCCTGAGTTGATTCTTTTCCAGCTAAAAACTGAATATCATCAATTAGCAGGATATCGACATTTCGATATTTATTGCGGAAATTCTCCGCTTTATTGTCACGAATCGAGTTAATAAATTCGTTTGTAAATTTTTCAGAAGATAAATAAACTACTTTTGCCTGCGGGTTATGATCTAAAACATAATGACCAATGGCGTGCATTAAGTGGGTCTTTCCCAAACCAACGCCGCCGTAAATAAATAACGGATTATAGGCTTTTGCCGGCGCTTCGGCAACAGCAAGCGATGCGGCATGGGCAAACCGGTTTCCGGAACCGATAACGAACGTATCAAATGTATACTTTTGATTTAAAATACCTTGAGGGAAATCCCCGTGATCATCGTCTCTCTTGACCTTCTTCGGCGGTAAGGCAACATCATTTTCAGATTCGTTTTGATTTTGCGGAATAATAAATTTTACAGATAGCTCTTCCCCGGTAATTTCATAGAGAATCCCGGAGATTAACTGAGAATACCGCTCTTCCAGCCAATCACGTGCAAATTCATTCGGAGCCGTGATCACAAGCAGATCGCCTTGAAGGGAATGGGCTTTTGTAGATTTGAGCCATGTGTCAAAGCTAGGCTTGCTTATCTTTTTCTCAATATTGGCTAGCGCTGCATTCCAAAGATCCGCAATATTTTCCAACTAGTATCCCTCCTTATTTGATATAGTAAAAGACAATTTATTTTAACTGGCACTCGGATTTATTCTGTCTAACCCCAAAAAATAGTTGTCTAACGCCAGCTCACCTGTTCGACTAATTCCATAAAAATCCGGTTTGTACTGGCAGTACAGCCTATTAATTTATAAATATACGAAACATTGGTTGTGGAAAACGTATAATAAGGAAATAAAGTGGAGTTTCGACAATATC